>JAQUQS010000001.1:238608-242331 GCA_028715965.1 Candidatus Omnitrophota bacterium
AAGCTGCTTTAAGCGGCGAGTCGCGCACCTTGCGAAGGCAAGGTGTGATGCCGCGCAGAGCGTTAAATGGTCCGACGAGAAGAAGGACCATAGCCCGAGCGGCCTGCCGGGCGTGACTGAGGGGACAGCGATCCCCGATGAAATGCCGTAGGCCCAGAAAGGCTACGGCCCCCATTTAAACCGAAAACCCTGCCGATAGAAACGTCAAAACCGTTTTGATCTCAGGAGCTTAATCCCGGATAAAAAACGGTTTTAGCCTTCTCTCATAAACACAAAGGCCGTCCCTTTTGGAACGGCCTTTGTGTTCTCACGCATCTATCAAAACTTTATCGTCAACGATTCAACCGCTGGCGATAAAGATATTCCACAAGGTTCACTTCTTCCCCATCGATTATAACTGTTCCCTTTCCCGGCCCCGGTTTGGGCGCCTCTCCGGGCTGAGCCCCTTCTCCAGCCTTTCCTTGAGCGGCTGGGTCTATCCCCTGCTCTTTAAGCTGTTTCGCCATCATCTTGTCCAGATGGTGCGCCACAACCTGGTCCTTGAACCATGAAACCATATTATCGGGAGCTGGTTTAAGTTCGCCAGGCTCTTCGAATTTTTTCGTACTTCGTTCGTATCCCTCCTCTATCCAATATCTTTTCTTATTCACACTGCCGTCTTTGTTTATACCGCAAATGAAAATGCGGTCATCGAAAACGACCACATTTGTCAGGTTGCCGTCACTTTTCGCGCCCCATCCACTGCTTGTAGCTTCTGTTACCACCGAAGGAGTAAGTACCCTGAATGTTTCGTTCGCCTCCACATTCTCGAGAATGGCATATATTTCACCGGACAGTAACTGCAGCTTGAAATAACCATCTAACTTAATTATTACAAGGCTGTTCTCTTCTACTTTTATAACGTTATCGTTCTTATCATCGAATGCTATCGTAACAAAAGACCCTGATCCGGTCTTTACCCAGTCGCCAGGATAGACCACCATTCCTTTTTCACAATCAACACCAATTTTCCTCCCTTTGGGCACTATCTTAGCGTCACCTGAAAAATCAAATACCGTAGCCTGCTCAGCGCAAGCTGTAGCTACTCCGATAAGAGTAAGAAAAGCTAGAAATATAATAAACCTTTTACCACTTCCCATATTAATAATATTACCTGACATTTATGCCATTTACAAGATTCCGTTAAAAATTCACGTATTTACTGTATTTGGAAAGTCATTTAACCTAAAACTTTTACAAACCTCCTCAAATTCCATACAGAGGTATATCCAGCTTTTTACCCCTCCTTTTCTCAGAAGATCTGCCATAGTTCTATATATGTTTTCACGTAACTCATTGCTATACCTGAGTTTACCATCCTTGTCTTCCGCGATGTCCCCCGCATAGTAGATCAGATTATCACAAAACCGCCTTTCCGCGATCTGTTTAAGTCCGGGGGCATACCTGAGAGTTCCCAGACTTACCCAGGCAAGCCGGTCCAAGACCTCCTGTCTTGAACATATTTCACGGATAACATCGCTATAACCTGTTTCCCACCCTTTGTAGTATATAATAGGGTCAAAATGAAGCCCTATCCTGAAACCTTTTCCGGCCGCTTCCACCATACATCTTATCCTGTCGTCCATGCTCGAACATCCTTTTTCATAGCGCTCCGTTATCATACGCGCATTTACTGACCATGACATGACCACATGCTCGTGTGGTTCATTATTTTCCAATATGTTATTTATGCTGGCGCTTTTTGTCTTGAGCTCCAGCACAAGGTTATTCGTCTTGCGGAAAATATCCATTAAAGATCGCGAATATCCGGTATACCCATCAAGCGCAAGCGAGTCGGTGAACTCCCCGGTCCCTATACGTGTTCCCGGAGAAACGTCCCTATCTAATCCCATGATATGCGGTGTGTAATCCTCAATATTCGCGGGCAATATAATACCGTCAACGTTGCTGTATTGCTGCAGATAACAATAAGAACAATCCATTGGACACCCGAATCCTATATTGAGCACCCAGTACCCACATCCCCGGCAACCCTTAGTACACGGGCATTTTTTAACAAATGCCGCCTTGTTCTTCACAATGTATATAGTCTCACGACGGCGGTCGTACCTCTGGACATTATCATCTCCGCCTTTACCACGAACATCTCTCACATCCTTTATGTAAAGAACTTTAGCCGCGGTGAATTTCCCCAGAAAATCCCTGGTCCACGGAAGCTCAGATACGCTTTCTTCAACAAATATCCGCTTCGGGCTCAATGTATTATCCCAAGGCAAACACTCACGGTCCTCATCCTGTATCTTGAACGGCATAATTCGTTCGGGATATGTGTTCTCGAACCTATATCCCATCAAAGAGTCCTTAAGCCTGCGGAACAAGCCGCCCTTCCCATCCTCGAGCATATCCTCAAATCCGATGTTATCAAGAACTGCCTCATAAGTAACGTCGTATTTACGACAGGACTCGTAGATCAACCTAACAAGTTCATTATTCTTGTTTGTCCCGGCGGAAAAAAGCGTTCTCCCGGCGAGAAAACGTCCAATATCGCGAATAAGCTCCCCGTTCTCCTGAATGGTCATAAAAAGTATTATACATAATGACAGAGCAATTGAAAAATGGAACTACCGCAGGGGACAGGTTTAATCTTAATTCCAAAACAGGTTTAGCTTTGAGAACAAAAACGGTTTTGGCGCGGTCATGCCACCTTAGTCATGCCTGGGCAGGAAAACAAGCCCCGAGCCGGCAACAAAACGCGAAGGCGACCAAGGACGTAATGTCCGCGGAAGTGTCGTGAGGTCCCTTGAGCGACTCCCTGACGGGCATAGTGACGCAGCGAATATCCGGCAGGCCACTCCGGGCTATGGCCCTGCCTGTCCGTCGGGCCACTTAACGCCCTCTGCGGCATGTGACCAAGGAACCAGTGAGTTCCGAGGAAATCCAGAGCTTAGAGAAGCGTGGGAACCTTCGCCATTCGGCGAAGAACCAGGCCGAAACCTCTCCAGGTTTTCGGCAGTTCCCGGGCCCCTGCCCGGGTCACTCTTCGTATTGGTATATTGGGCAGGAAACCGTGTTTTTCTTCTTTAGATACGCTTACAGGGTCCCTGACGGGCATAGTGACGCAGCGAATATCCGGCAGGCCACTCCGGGCTATGGCCCTGCCTGTCCGTCGGGCCACTTAACGCCCTCTGCGGCATGTGACCAAGGAACCAGTGAGTTCCGAGGAAATCCAGAGCTTAGAGAAGCGTGGGAACCTTCGCCGTTCGGCGAAGAACCAGACTCGGAGCAAAGCTCCTCACCTGCCGGTCAACCATAAAACAAAAACCCCGCTTTTGCGGGGTTTTGTTTTAAATGGTATGCCCGGCAGGACTCGAACCTGCGACCCTCTGCTTAGAAGGCAGATGCTCTATCCACCTGAGCTACGGGCACACGCAAATGGTGCGGATGAAGGGACTCGAACCCCCATGGTAAAAACCACTGGCTCCTAAGGCCAGCGCGTCTGCCAGTTCCGCCACATCCGCGAAACACAGAAACTGGTCGGGAAGGTGGGATTCGAACCCACGACCCTCTGCTCCCAAAGCAGATACGCTAGCCAGGCTGCGCCACTTCCCGTACGGTCCTATATATGTGCAAGTCTTATGCTGTAAAAAACATATTTGCCGGGCTATTTGAAGATCCCGTTGCAGCGGCAAAGCCGCCCATAAAAGTCCACTATTAAAATGGGGT